>NZ_JAVSJA010000002.1 GCF_032027425.1 Microcystis wesenbergii NRERC-220
AGGGTTTCGTACCATTCTCTTAAGTCGTCATTGGTCAACGTTTGATCGCAGTCTAAAAAGTCTGGAATCTTGAGAAATTCCAAGACTAACAGGGTAGGAATTAAGCTTTTGGTGAAATCGGGAAGGAAAACACGGCCGTCTGATTTTTCCCCTAAGCGATCGATTCGCTTCTGTTCTCTAGCCTTTAAAAAAGGTTTTCCGGTGGTTAGGTAATAGTGCAAGGTTAACTCGCTAAACCATCCCTCACTATCCCTTTTGATGTCGGTAGTGGTAATTTTTTCCGTGAGGTATCGCCGGCATAACTGCCCTTTTCTTAACTGGTAACGCTGATCAGCAGTGCGATCGCTTTGGTTTCGGAGTTTCTCTAATTCCGAGTCGCTAGGATTCACGGCATCGGCGATCGCTTCCCTCTCAGTTTCGAGAGATTCATCTCTTGTCAGAGTCATCATCCAAGCAGCGTCATCCGTGACCGTTTCCCCGGGGTCATCGGGGTTAACCAATTGATACCCCTCACTGAGTAGGCGATCGACAATGGTATCAGCAAAGTGCCAAGCGTCGGAATTGCGCTCGATCGCATACTCGGCCCACGTTGTGACTAAGGCTGCCGATTCCCCTTCATAAAGAGAGATATGGTCAAGGTCGCTTAATTCTCGGAAAATAGCGCTTGCTTTTCGCTTCTCACCCCTCAACAAGTCCCGGACGTTAAGGCTGCCGTTCCCGGTAAAATTCGTGTGAGTTTTGGGAGCAAACAAGTGCCGGGGAACGTTCGATCGAACGCGGTCTAACCCTTGGCATACCCCGTCAACGGATTGGGCTTGACTAGCAAAACACCAAACACTGTCAAAGTCTGAATTGTCGATGCTGATCCCAGTTTCGAGAATTGGGCTAACTATGGGTATATCTATTTTGGGCAGCAAGTCCCGGAGGTTGTCTTCTATCTTGTAGGCTTGATGGTTAGGATCGGCCGTTGTCTCGCTGTCTATACCGAGAGGGAAGCGATCCGGACAATGCTGCTTAATATTTTTCACTAAATTTTGCGTACTGGTCTTAGATGACGCGGCCTGACTGCCGGTAAGAATCAAGGGACGGCCTCCCTTATGGATATGGTCCAGCAATGCGGCCAGCATTTTAGCCTTGGACTCATACCCGAAAAGCGATCGAGGGGTTTCCCTGATATAGGTATTTTGTACTATCCAAGTCTCTACTGGTATCCCTAGAAGCTTTTGGATAAAAGCGATCGATCGCTTAGATAGATAGGCATCGCATAAAATTATTTTTCCCCCACCGGCGATCGCTTCCCTGAGTAAATCTCTGAAAGTCTCTAGGATAGTTCCCCGATAACGTTTCAAGCCGTCAAGGGAGCTATTAAGCAGGTAGTCCAATGATTGTTCAATTTCATCCAAAGGAATATAAGCACCGTGCCAATTTTCAGGCTTAAACGGCGGGTTAGCTTGAGAATGCAAGCTATTAAAGCATAAAGCATAGCCTAGATAGCTTTTAGTCTCGCTCTTGTCGGTTCTGTAGTCGATCCCCAATCGTTGACATAACTCCGATAGCAATTTAACGCGATGACCGATAGGCAGAACCGCTATTCCTTCCCGGCCTGCCTGTTCTGCGATCGCTCTTAATACCTCGGTTTTACCCGTTCCCTTCCCTGATTTAATGCAGATAAGTTGAGCATTTTCAGGGATTTTAAGGTCTTCTAGGGTTAAAAATTGCTGATTAAGCGACATATCGACTATATCCGATATATCTCTCTTATTTTTCCCCTTCCAAGTATCAAAAGAAATAGCGTTATCAAGTATTTCTAGGACAAAATCCCGGCCTTTTCTGGCATGAATATCATCGATCCCTTTTCCGTCCGTTGGGTCCCACGTTGCAACGTAGGGACGGCCGCCGGCCTTTTTGATAGCGATCGCCAGCTTGTAGATTCCAGACTCAACCTTTTTGATTGTCGATGGTTTCGAGTCTCGATCGAAAGCAATCGCGACCTTTCTCCCTTTGACATAGGGCTGCAATTCAGGGAGTAAAAATAACGGCTTGTCCCTTCCTTTCTCATCCTTGCTTTTGGCCCCGCATTGGCAGCCGTATAAGCTGATCGTCGGTTGATTAAGGGAGATGACCGATAACGCTTTTTTCCCCCCTTCTGTCAGGGTTAAAGGAATCTCAGGATGATTTTGAAACCATTCCCAGAAAGTCTCATCCTTACCCGGCGGGGTCAGATTATGGGATTGTGCGATCGCTTTGGCAATGCGATCGGGAATAGGGGAAAAGTAGGCTTTATCGCCTATCCCTTTTGGGGCCAAGTATTGGCCTGATTTTTTCCCGTCCCGGGAATCCCCAAAAATCTTTAATTGCCAGGCCTCACCGGTTTCCTGACTGAATACGGCCGCTAAAAGGTTAGGTTTCGCTTGATCGGTAAACCGGGTGTACCGATACCCTAGAAGATCGGCGATCGGAGTCTCAACGACTTCGCGGGTAACGTCATCGATTAGTATGTCTGGAATAATCGTGACAGCCGTATCAAATACGTCGGGAGCGATCGCACTCCCTTCTGTGAATTCCCTTTTAATATCACCGTAGGAGGCCTTAAGCATTGTCCCGGCCTCCCTTTTGGTCATCCTGAGAGGCATTGCCGGCGCGATCGAGAAGGTCTGAGATTAGGGGACGTAGGCAGTCCGATATATGGTAAAATGGTTTATCATTGAGTGGAATCAATGATAAACCATTTCTGGTAGTAAAGAAAACTTCATCAACTTCGCTAAAGTCTGTTAATTTGTTATTCATATTCTTTTTGATGAATTCCTGGGAACGTTGCAATCGTTACCCAGGGGTTTTTTTATCGGTGAATGGTGAATTATTGCGATCGCGTAAAAGTGAATCACGCAATTACATCGGTTTTTTGTCTCTAGCTTGAAAACTATTTTACCAGATAAAAATAACTGACAACTAATAACCGATAACTGATAGTTAAATCCGCAAAAGTTGCGGATTTACTCATCGACTAATCTGGATCATCCCCATTAAAAAAGGCATAAACCCGCGCTGCTTTCTTTATTGTGGACTCGATCGAGTTCTGAATATTCTCAAGATTCTCGATATAAAGCTTTTTTTGTCCCTCCGGTAAGTCGTTATGAAGGGATTTTTTGAACAGCCACAGATAACGCTCGATCGCCACTAGATCCATGTAAATATCACCGGCCGTGTTTTCCGTATCTTCTTTGGTGAGGTTGTTAGCCATTTTTTCTACTCCTAAATGTCAATGGATTACTGATAACTGAATACTGGGGATTAATCGTCTAATTCCCAGTTAAATTCGATTAGGGAAAGATTATCGTCAACTATCTCTATCTCTCGTTTCCCGTCGTTTTCGATGGTGATATTGGCATACAAATCATCGAAAAATAATAAAGCCTCATCTTTGCTTTTTGCCTTAACCGTGACCTCAATTGTGAGGTTTAAAGTCCCTGTAAATTCCTTCATTGTTCTACTCCTAATGGGGGAAATTAATCCCCCGGTTACTAATCAGTTACAGCGAGAATTTCTTTTGAGCGCTTAAGTACAGGGTGGTAGCGATCGCTCGCCGGTCTTCACCATCGACTCCTAAACTTTCGGCTTGAGTCAGACAAAAGCCGTATAATTTAGCCATTTCTGTCACATAATTGGCTATTTCTCGCTTTTGATTGGGTGATAGGAGTGATTGGTCACTATCGCTAGTTTTCTCGCTGTTTTGAGCGATTTTATGGTCATAAACTGGTTTCACGGGAACCGGTTCAACGGGTAAGGGTTGGACCAGACTGACTAAGTTGGGATCCTCCACTAAGGAATATTTTCCTTTGTTATCTAGAGTTAAAGTTAAGCGAGCATTCCGGATCACGTGCTTTTGGGAGTATTCATCGTCACCACCGCGCCACACGGTCACTTTTTCGCCGTTATCGCGACGAATTGCGTCAATTACCGTTCTTTCACCAAACTTTGTGTTAACGCGCCGGGCGCGGTCCGTTGCCATGGCTTCGATTAATTGCATAATAGAGATATCCTTTTTTGGATGATAGGCGATCGCTTTTTGATTGGAAGTCTGGGAGCGGTCGCTTTTGGTTTATATGTATATGATATCCGATACTCTATCAGATTGCAATACCTATGCGATTAAAATATCTGATAAGTAAACGATAATAATATCAGATATTCTAATAGGATATTTATCGGAGTTAGTGATAGTATGAATGTAAACCCGATAATATATCTGATATAGTTATTTATGCCTAAAATTAACGATAACGTTGTCCGGGTTGACTTCCGGTGTCCGATCGCAATTTACCAAGCGATCGAGAAATTAGCAGAGGAAAATGGGCAGCCGATCCACCACATAAGTGGAAAAGTACAGATAAGCAGTACCATCATTGACTTATTAAAAACAGGGTTAGCAATTCACGCCCCGGACTCCCTACCCCAATCGAATGGGGGGAATTTAGCCGATAAGCTATCAGAAAAAATCGATGACGCGATCGAGGCTAAAATGAACGCGGCGATCGCATCGCTACGCGCTGAATTGGTAGGAGAAATGGCATCAACGAAAAAATAGGAGTTTAGCCAATGCCTAACGAAACCGTAACCTATTCCTTAGAAGCTGTTCTGACAAGGATCGAGGGGAAAATAGACAGCTACCAGAAAGATGTTAGCCAAAAATTCGACAAAATCGAGGAACGTCTCACAAAGTTAGAAATCGGACAATCGGAAATAAAGGGAGATATTAAAACCTTAGATTCTAAGCTAATAGAGACAGACAAGCGCATTAATGACCTAAATGGAAGGTTGAATATTACAAGTAATGCTTTTCTTGGCATTGTCGGAATTTTGGTGACAGGAATACTAGGCATACTAGGAAAAATAGTTTTTTTCCCTAACCCCTAAAAACCCAACTCCTAACCCGTGAGGTTCACGGGTTTTTAACAATTCTTAATGTTTCGATAATTACTGTTTTCGCTACATGAACAGCCGAATTGTACCAATTAACCCGAAACTATCTCACCTATCGCCGGTTTCCCCTTCCATAGACTGGGATAGGGTTCTATCTGACTGGTTAGCTACTAAGCGATCGCCTCACACTCAAAGGGTGTACCGGCGTGACATTGAGAATTTTCTCGCTGATCTGGGTACGGAATTGGGAAAATTCCTAACGCTCGATCGCCATGGTGCTTATGCCCTAGTTTCCCGCTATAAAGGGGATTTACTCCAAAAGGGGTTAAAATCAGCAACGATTAACCGACGGTTAGCCGCTATCAAGTCATTAGTCTGTTTTGCTTATAATTGCGGTCATTCTGAATTTATGCTTGAGTCTGTTAAGGGTGAGAAGCTGTCAGCGTACCGAGATACGACCGGGGTTGATTGCGAGACGTTTAAACGGGTTTTAGGGGGGATCGATCGCACGTCTCTAAAAGGCATCCGGGATTATGCCCTAATGCTGCTTCTTTGGTCTAATGCCCTCCGGCGATCGGAAGTGTCTAAGGCTAATATTTCTGACTTTGACCCCGTGACCAAAACCTTGAAAATTTTTGGCAAGGGTAGGGGTAACAATGCTGAAACCGTCTCTCTTGGAATTGGCACGGTCACGGCGATCGAGTCTTGGCTGTCAGCAAGGGGGGAACATCAACCCGATAAGGCTTTATTTGTGTCAGTCAATCCCGGTTATAAAGACGGCCGCCTATGCACTCAGTCTATTTATGATATTGTGAGCGATCGCTGTCAGGCCGCAGGCATAACTAAGGCTATGAGTCCTCATAGAATCAGACACAGTTCTATCACAGCGGCCCTAGAGGCAACCGGGGGGGATGTTAGACGGGTCCAGAAGTTAAGCCGTCATAGTTCCCTTAACACCCTGCTAATTTACGATGACAACCGCAAAAATCATCAGGGAGAGGTCACTGACTTGTTAGATGGTCTTGTTTAACCCAAAAAACACCCCCTCAAAAACACCCCTAAAACCCTCGAAAAAAAGGTTTAGGGGTGATTCATCATTGACATTGGGATTTAATTAAGTGCCAATTCCTAAACTGTCACAATTAGATGGTTACATCTAACCTAATTAGATTATGATACATATCATCCAAGATTAGATTAGATGCCATGAGTAAAGTAATTAGTTTTTCAATCAGCGATCGCTATCTCGATAAACTTCGCACCCTGTACCCGGCGCTGACTGACAATCTGGCAGCTAAACAGTTTCTCACGGACCGCTTAGATTCAAGCTTAGGCAGTGGCTTAGATGCAAGTTTAGATGATGGGTTAGATGACAGGGTTAAAACCCTTATAGAATCATGGGTAGATGGTTTATTAGAAGTGAGGTTAGATGCTACTGTGGGAAAGTCTCTCACTTCCTTGAGTGAGAGACTGACAAGGCTAGAGGCAAGATTAGATACTAATTTAGATGGTAGTTTAGATGATATGGAACCCCTGCTAAAACTACAGCGAGAGTCTTCGATCGCCACTTCCCCAATTCCCACCGAGGAACCTTCCCCCCTTCCCCCTTCCCCTTCCCTTCCCCCCGATGAACTGGGTGAGGGTGGTAACGCTAACACCCCGGACTCACCACCCTCACCACTGGACCAACCGGCGATCGAAACCTTGACCCGGGAAGTTTCACCCTCACCACCGTCGCCGGTCAAGGAAGCGATCGAAACTGATGACCGCGAATGGTTGACCTTGCAGCAGATAGCTGACAAAAAAATCAAGGGATTGCCGGGAACCTACCAAGGGTTAAGGCCATACGCTGAAAAGTGGGAATCGCGAAAAAATCCCCAAAAAAAGGGGGAACAATACAAAATCCCAAAAGAATACCTATGACCGATTACAGTTATAAGGATTATCAACCCTATTACGTCAAGCGATCGCCTAAACCCGGTTTTTTTACCCTCAAAGAAATCAAGGCCATGGATGTCCCGGGCTGGCCTCAATCGATCGAGGGACTACGGAAAAAAGCCGTCCGGGAGAGATGGCCCCGCTCGGGCCGCCGTCCGTCTAAGGGTGGGGCCTATGAATATCGCGCCGGGTTGCCCGATTAACTGAAACCTTTACCCTGATTGGGTTAGGGGAAAAGACTAGGTTCTTTTTTGGACTTTTCGATCGCACCTCGCAATGGCGCGAAGTTTCCCTAGACACAGAAAAATTTATACCTTGCTGTTGGTAGCTTGCAACGGTAAACCAATTCTCAGGGTATTTTGGGGCAAAATACGCAATTTTTGCGGTTTTGGTTGTTAGGGGGGATTAGTGATTAACTACACGGCCACAGAAAATAGAGGATTAGATATAGACTCTATGGACACGGACTTTGTATCTCGATCGAGCCAACGGCTAAAAATCTCGTTACGGCCGTCAAGGTTCAACCCTGCTAAACGGTAAACGGCTAAAAATCTCGTTACGGCCGTCAAGGTTCAACCCTGCTAAACGGTAAACCCGACGGCGATCGCCTCTGGACCCTAATCGGCCACAGCAAGAAAGTTTTAGCCCTAGCTTGCCTAGCACTCGTTGTAAAAATCGGATAGGAGTATCTTTTTCCCCTATGGTTATCCCTAAGCAGGTTCTAATGTCCTTTTTATAGGGGATAACT